>CP053690.1 GCA_013200995.1 Arthrobacter citreus
TTTTAAGGTTTTTAGTCTTTCAAAGGATAGTATGCAAAGGTCCGGTTTTTAAGTGGTTTGTTCTTATAAAATTAAAACAGAACAGAGAGGAGGGACACCTATGTTAATGCCTTTCAACACGACTGTAGACAGATTAACACTAATAGGTCAAATAAAGGATATACGGGAGTTTAGAAGATATCTAGACTATCATGAACATATAGATATAGGGGAGCAAAGGGTAACGAATAATGGTAAGTATACTCATTCAGGATTTCTATTTCTTCAGAAAGATGGACAAGCCTTCTTTGAGGTAGACTTGTCAGATGAGGGGCTGGACAAGTTTGAGCGAGGCGTCAACGAGATAAGGCTAGATTTTAACCCAAAATGGGCTAGTAAAGATAATCACCTCGACAGATACGAGGAATGGGCAGACCTGGTTGCTAAGGTGTACCGTGAATTTATAGGCTTCATAGATATTTCGCATTTTAGTAGAATTGACGTGGCATTCGATTTTGATAGACCATTTTTAAACGAATATAAGATAACAGACACCAAGCCAAATAGAGGTAGTCGTCCTTACATTAAGAACGGTATTATAGAAACTTATGAATTTGGAGCCAGGGGTTCCGCCCTTCAAGTGGTGGCTTATGATAAGAAGAAGGAAAGAAAAGATAAAAACGCGTATGATCCGTACGAGGATAAAGAACAGGTTCATCGATTAGAGGTTAGATTGAGCAAGAAGGAAATCACTGAGAAGGTTCTTGACGATTGGACAGGTTTTAATCCTTTTGATGGAATAGTCTTTGCTGATTTAAAGAAGAAAAAGCTGGATTTTGAAACTTATTGCAAGGTGAAAACACTGATAGATGAACCACAACATTTTGCTGTTCTTCATAGAAATACAAGGACAAAATTTAAAAAGCTAATAAGGGAATTACAAACTAGCGAGGTAGATTTTGGGAAAATTTGGGAACAAGCAAAAACCCCTATCAAGAAAGAGATAGAGGCCTGGACATGTGGAACTGGACAATCCACTTTATAAATTTATTAAGTGTTTGCCGACACTTAATAAAACAATCTGTATGTATTTATTATAACCAATTATGAACAAAAGGAACATATTTAAAATTTATCAATAGGAGCGATGGTGTAAAGCCAACCGCTCTTTTTTTGTGACAGAATCTGTGTTTAAGGAGGTTTTCTTTGAACAACTACAATATAACCATTACATTTACTTTTGAAAAGCTCTAGCCTATATTCTCATACCGTTCTAACAATTCAAGTAATGCTAATGATAATAACTCTGATTTTTGTAATCGTTGAGTGGTTGCTAAATTGCTCAATCTCATTTCGATTTCTTCTGGAATGGCATATGTTTTTTTTACTTTTTTCTTTTGAGGAATATGTGATATTGCTTGCTGCAATATCTTTGTATTTCCTTTTTTCATATTTTGCGCAAATTCCTTCAAAATTTGGATTTCCTCGTCAGTGAATACTTTCTCAGTATTCTTTTTAGGAATATCTGTATTACCTTGTATGGTTACTGTATTCTCTTTAGATTGTTTTGTATTGCTCTTAGATGGTTTGGTATTGCTAATACTTAAAAAGCTTTGTACAGGCTTATCTAATGGCTCATTTCCTTCACCGATGAAGAACCAACCTTTTGTACCACTGTTAGAAAATTGGTATCCAGCTGATTTAAGTGCAGCTCTCAATTTTTTTTCAGCGATCCCGATTTCTTTGGCTAATAGTGCTACTGTCTTATTGGTAGTATTCAAAGTATGTATGATTTCTTGTATGGTCATCATATTTCCTCCTTATTGCTTTGTATGGCTACCGTATGTATTCTGTATTGTTTTGTATTGTTCCTTTATTACATTATGTTGTTTCTTTGATTTTTTAATTGCAAGGGGTGTAATTTCTCCACCCCTTTGATTTTCATTTGCAAGGGGGGGAATTTTTCCACCCCTCCTATTTGTCAATCTTATTGGATTGTATACTTTAAATACCTTAAGGATAGGAGAGATGATAATGGACAAAAAAGATTTAGAAAAGCTAAGAAAAGAAATAGAAGAATTTGAAGATGGTTTCCCAGATGGAGTATATTGTGTTCCACGTGATCCTAATGAACCTAGAATAAAAGTAAGGAAGTTGTTTGAATATTGCAGAGAAAAAGGTGTTGATCCAATAGATCTTACTGACGAAGAAAGAGAACAATTTCTTATCTATCCTAAACAAAGTGAGAGTTAAATAAATAAAAAGAGGGGGGGTGGTAAAATTCCATCCCCTCTTTACTAGTTTATTTTTTATTTTTCAGTAGCTTAACAACTCATGGACTCTTAGAAGCTATTATACAAATATTATATTATATCTATTTACGAACGTATTATCCTATGTTACTATCTTATGTAGAATTTAATTCTATATAAATGGAATTTTATTCTATGTATATAGAATTGGAGGGGTATTATGGCTTTTTCATATGATAAATTATGGAAGTTAATAATTGATATGCGAATTAATAAGACGACGTTACGGGATAAAGCTGGTATTACTTCTTCATCATTAGCAAGACTCAGTAAGAATGAAAATGTAAGTATGGATGTGTTAGATAGAATTTGCACTTGTTTAGATTGTAAATTAGAAGATATTGTAGAGCATGTTCGAAATAAGAGTGGTGAATATTAATGACAATTAAAAATGAACTGTTTTCTTCACTTTTTGATAATAAGAAAACAGGATTAAAGAGTTATAAAGTAGTATCTTTATTTTCAGGCATCGGAGGGTTTGAGCTTGGATTAAAGTATTCTTCCTTATCTAGTCATGTAATTTTTTCTTCTGAAATTGATAAGTTTGCTCAACAGTCATATCTAGCTAATTTTCCAAATCATAATTTAGTTGGAGATATTACAAAAATCGATGAACAAGAAATTCCTGATCACGATATTCTTATGGGAGGATTTCCATGCCAAGCATTTAGCATCGCTGGAAATCGTCATGGATTTGAGGATACTCGTGGAACATTGTTTTTTAATGTTGCACGAATTTTAAATGCGAAAAAACCCAAAGTTGTATTTTTAGAAAATGTAAAAAACCTAGTTAGTCATGACGATTCACGAACTATTCATGTGATTCTTCGTACTTTAAATGATTTAGGTTACACAGTAGACTTTTCAATTATTAATTCAAATGAAGCAGGGCTACCTCAAAATCGAGATAGAACTTATATTGTTGGTATTAAAGATTTTCCTACTGAAAAGTTTGAAGAAGATAAGCGAAGTAAGAAAATCAGTTGTTTAAAAAAGGAGTTAAACGAGTTAGAATTTCATGGTTTTAATTTCTTTAATAATGTAAATTTTTATAATGAATCTCAAATAATTTCTGATATTTTAGATGATATTGTAGATAAAAAATATTATTTTAATAGTGAAAAAATGAAAAGATTTCTTTCAACTATAAATATTGATGAAGTCAATGAACCAGTTTCTAAAATTGTTAAAGTTTTGGACTTGCCTAGAGAGACACATAATGATAATGAGAGACAACGTCGAGTCTATTCTGTTAATGGTATATCTCCAACAATTCTTGCTCGTTCTGATTCAACGAAAATCATAGTAAATAAAGATGGTGAGTTAGCCATTAGAAAATTTACACCAATTGAGAATTTTAGAGTACAAGGTTTTGATAAAGAATTTACTGATACATTAAAACATGCTGGTATTAGTGATACTCAATTGTATAAACAATCTGGGAATGCAGTAAGCCCACCAGTAATTACTGGAATTGCAAATCATATCTCAGAAGTCTTAAGTGATTTAGAGGAAAAAAGAATGACAAAATTTAGTTTTATTGATTTATTTTCCGGAATAGGAGGCTTCCGGTTGGCTCTAGAAAAAAATGGTGGTACATGCTTATTTTCAAGTGATATAGATAAATATGCTAGAGAAACGTATTTCAACAACTTTGGAGAAATGCCATCAGGTGATATTACTAAGATTGCATCAGAAAATATTCCATTTCACGATATTCTATGTGCTGGATTTCCATGTCAGCCATTTAGTATTGCTGGAAAGCGGCTAGGATTTGAGGATACACGTGGAACCCTATTCTTTGATGTAGCCCGTATTATCAAAGATAAACGCCCAAAAGCATTTATTTTAGAAAATGTAGCTGGTATTGTTAGCCACGATCATGGAAATACATTGGACACTATTTCAAACATTTTAGAGGATTTGAATTATACATTTGAATGGAAGCTAATGAATGCTAAAGATTATGGAGTTCCACAAAATCGTAATCGTTGGTATTGTGTTGGAATTAATAATGATTTAGGTGTGGTTTCAACTTCAATGAATTCAGAGTTTTTTCCGGAAAAGGAAGAGTTAACTACATTTATTGATAGTTTTATTGAGACTACTTTTTTACCAACATATGAAGTATCTGAAATTGCTCAGAAAAACATGAATGCTTTTATTGAGGAATTTAAAAATAGCCCAAGATACAATCCAAATCATTTAATTATTGCTAATAATATTCGTCCGTCTAAAGTAGGTTTTAGTTCCACAGGAATTAGTCCTTGCCTAACTGCAAAAATGGGGACTGGTGGGAATAATGTTCCCGTACTATTTGAGTACAATAGAAAATTAACCGAAAGAGAATGTTTAAAAATCATGGGATTTCCTCAATCATACAAAATTAAAGAAAATTATAGTCAAGCATACAAGCAAATAGGAAATAGTGTTGTTGTTCCTATAATTGAAAAGATTGTTGAAAATTTAATAAGATTGTTGAAAATTTAATAAGATTATTAAAGCGCTAGTTATTCTAGCGCTTTTTTATTTTTCTCGAATGTTACGTATAGTCTGTAGACGTATTTTATACATCCTTCTATGCTTAGGTGTAAAAAAAGGATGTTTTTATGAATTCATTAAAATTGTTCGCCAAAAACATAAAGATATACCGAACTAAGAATGGTTATTCTCAAGAAAAACTAGCTGATTTAAGCCAATTGCATAGAACCTATATTAGTTCTGTTGAGCGTTCTCAAAGAAACATTACACTAGAAAACGCAGAAAAAATTGCGAATGCATTAAACATCCCTTTATATAAATTACTTTTACCTTTGGAGGAAGATGTTCATGAATGAACACATAAAGGGATCTAATTCGCATGGTAATAGCAATGAGTTGGAATTGGTTTATGCGTTTGATGGCAAGAAAGTTAAGGATTTAAACACTAATTTAAAAAATTTTGTACAATTCATTGCAAACGATAACAATATAAAAATTAATAATGATACAAAATTATTTGCGAAGTATGTTTCTAATAACAAATTAAAACAAGATTTTATTGTATCGTTTAATGAAAGAGATTTTTACATTAGTTTAAAAATGGGTTCAGGAAATAGTGTTCATCAAGAACCGATTGAAGATTTTATTAAATACTTGAATACGAATTATGAAGTAACTGAGAAAATTTGTAATGATTTAAGGTTTTTTATTTGGGCAGATGGTACGTTAGATGGAAAAGGAAAATTTGAGAATAGATTTGACGCTAGATATTTTAAAAAGAATTATCCTGAAAAACGAAGAGAGTTATTACAATTTTTCGAAAAAAATAAGGTAGAACTAATTAAGCATTTTATGTTTGTTGGTAAACATAATAGTAGAGTTGATTATCTTTATCATGGAACGACTTCGAATGGGGCGTGGATGTCAACAAAACAAATAATTGATTACAATATTCAAAACCAAATAGATACTAACAAAGGTAATTCTCCTACTTTAAGCGTCGGAAGAATGTCAATTCAAGCATGGAATGTTGCAAAGTCTGGAAGCGAGTCAGCAGAAAAGAAACGAGGAGAAATCCAGGTAAAATACGGAAAACTTAAAGAAGATTTTAAGGAGGTATTAAAATTAAATTCCTCGAACAAAGGAACTTTGTTTGGAGATCATGAGGAATTTGATATTTCTGGAACTTTAAATAAAAATAAAAATCATTTTTATTGGAAGATGATAGCAAGAGATTTGAATTTAAATCAAGAAGAACTGAATAATTTATATGTTGTTCGTGTTTCTTCAAAAGTTATGTCATCTCTCAGTAAGAAAAAGGTTCTTCCAAAATCGGATGCTTATATAATTAGAGCTGATCTCTCTAAATCTTTTTTACTATCTAAAGAATACAAACTATCTGAAGATGATTTGGTAGGTATAATATATAAAAAAGTAGGACGTAGTGGCATTTCAGTAAAAAGAGCTGATTCGAAGAAATATACTATTGTAAAACTTACAGTTGCTTCATTTGAAAAGTGCTTTGAAATCGAGCCAGAGATAAAAAAAATAATTGCTGGACTTTTGTTATATAGTAAAGAGAAGGATATGTATAAAAATCTTGAAATTTTAAATAAGATTGGTATATCTGAACTTGAATTGATAAATTATACAAATCGATTTATTGTAGATAAAGTTATTTCGTGCAATGATCCCAAAAATGTCGATATAATCAGGAGTACGATGCAAGAACGGACTCGAACACTAATTGAAAAAAATTTAGAAATCAAAAAAGCACTATTTATGGGTGAAGGCTGGTATGAAGAACCCTATTGCATCAATTATATTTTTAAAGATGGGAAATTATCAAATGATGTATTTTCTGAGTATATTATTACTACAGGTTCAGGCCGTTCAAAGGGCAATTATACAATTGCGTTGAAGCCTAAGTAAATAGATTTTAGTTAAACAAAAAAAGAACCGGGCGATTTTTGCCCGGTTTTTCTTATTAATCTTGATTGTATTCATCGACTTCTTTTTGAGCTTCTTTTTCATCTCGATAAATCCAACTACCAAAGAATTCAGCGCTTTCTCCATTTTTATCAAAAAACTCGCCTTCATCAATACCAACGAAAACTTCTCTGACAGTATCTTTGCCATCTTCCACTTCTTCTGCTTGTTCTTTATTCATAAATAATACGTCATGGATAAGCCACATTTTTTGTACATATTTTTTTTTGAATTCAAATTTTGTCATTTCAAAAACAGTCCCTTCACATATCTATTTTTATTATTAATCAAGTGTATATCAAAAAAATGAACGGGTATATAATACCTCATTTTGTTTCCTCTTCGATTTCTTTCACTAGCTTATAAAAGGTTGTGCGCTTTACTCCTGCTTCTTCTATTGCTGCGGTACCTGTGATTTCTCCCGCTTTCCATTTTCGATAAGCTGCAAGAAACTTTTCATCTATTGCTGCTTTCGGTCTGCCAAACAGTGTACCATTCCTTATGGCTATATCAATACCTTCTCTTTGTCTGGTGCGGATCTTCATGCGTTCTTCCTCCGCTATCCAAGACAGAATCTGCAAAACTAGATCACTTATAAAAGTACCTAAACTATCTTTGTGTTTAGTAGTATCCAGGAGTGGCATGTCCAAAACAACAATGTCCGCCCCTATTACTTTTGTAATCTCGTTCCACTCGTTTAAGATGTCCTCTTTATTTCGGCCAAAACGATCAAGGCTATGTATATACAATACATCACCTTTCCTTAAGACTCGTTTCATGAGTTGGTACTGTTCACGATCAAAGTTTTTGCCAGATTGCTTATCAATGAATAAGTCACGATCTGAAACACCTTGCTGCTTTATTAATTCAAGCTGACGTAATTCATTTTGATCCTTAGATGATACTCGTACATAACCAATTTTTCTTGTGTTCATTTTTCTTCCTCCTAAATTTAATTTTATCATTTTTGTTCGTAAAACACCCATCAACTAAACGAATGTTCGTAAAGTCGTTTTAGATATAAACGAACAACAAAACATAGTGTTTGCATACCTTTTTGGATTGTTCGCAAAAGTGTACTTAAACGAACATATCCATTGATAAGCTGCGGACTATTCTTCCGAACCATATTTATAAGGTTCTGTACCACCTCCCCCCCCGGTGGGCTCGGAAAGATTTAGCAAACAAACCTATATATACCTACTTGGGGGTCAGAAAAATTTCAAAAAATAAGCCCCCTATAGAGAAAATATTTACAATTGGAGCAATATTTTAGCGGCTATACTCCCATCGAAAGGGTATTTGTATACGTTTGGAAATTAAGTAGACAGAAGTGTTGACAAATTATTATCAAGTGCTTATGTTCCTTTCATCAAATACAAAGGAGCAATAAAATGATTAGAACAACTAAAGAAGTTGGGGCGGTATTACGCCAAAAACGTATAAATCAGCTACTTTCATTACGTGATTTGTCAGAGATTATAAATATCAGTAAATCATTATTGAGTAAATACGAACTGGGGCAAAGGAACATATCTCGTAATCATTTTCCGGTGATTGTTGACTATTTGAATGGTCACTTTGATCAAGAGATTATGAAAATTCGATTAGATGATTTACAGCAAAAATATGAGCATTTAACAGGTAAGAGAGGGTTGGAGTTATGGGGATTGGTGGAGTAATTAAAAAGGTCGGCAGTTCTGTTCTTTCTGGTGGAAAAGCTAGCAAGATAGGTGGTGCGTCTTTTGCTATTGATACGGCTTTTAACCTTCAAGGTGGAGATGATGTAGGCACATCGGTGGCGAAAGCTAGTGTTACTGGTATGATGACTGCTTCTAATCCAGGGATTTTCTTGGTGGGGACTGCTGCAAGTTTAGCCAAAGATGGTTATTGGGGTTTGCAGCGATTTAACTATCAAAAGAAACAATGGTGGAATGCTCAATATGCTACTAACAATGCTGTTGGTGGTAATTACGTAGATACTCAACGAGCATTAACTATGCGACAAGCAGCGGTGCAAGCTATCCAAGGAAGCAAGACGAATGCAAGAAGTGCTTTGGGTGGAGAAGCTAAAATAATACACCCGTATGCTACTAGAAGATACTGAATTTAACTGATAAAGGATGATGAAAATGATAGATTACAACCAATTGATTCAAAAGCTAGAAGACGAAAATAACCGTGTGGATACTTCTGAAGGGCAACGTGAAGCTAATGCTTTTCGTATTAAGTACATTAAGTTGATTAATAGACCTAAACAACCTAACGCACCTTATGTGCGCTTAAACCCAGTCCAAGATCGTTTAGACGATAAGGAATATAGACTTACACCTAATGGTTTGCTAGAAAACTAGATAGGGCGTGTGTCAAAGGCTTGAAGTTTTTCGGAGAAAAAGTTTTGTGAAGCGTTAGCGGAACAACCTTTTACACACTAATAAGACCAAAACCCTCTTGGCATTGAACAAACATCGTTTGTTCCTGCCTACCGGCGAGGGATCCCCTCAGGATTGAGGGGTAGGGGAGCCGAATGGAAGGGGTTAAGGGGAGGGTTCCCTTATGGGGTTTGGGGCAAAGCTCCCAAGGTCTTTATCATGACCACTATCTATGGAGCGTGGAGTACCTACAGGGAAACTGATTACTTATGAAGCGTACAGATTTGCCGAAGGCCAGCCGTAGGCAAACCAAAATTATTTGATAGACTTGAAGGATTTCCCATTTTATTGTCTAATTATGGTAGAGTAAACTTTCAATTTAACGTGACGAAAATATCATTTGAACTATTGAAAGGTGGGGAAAGTCATGACCGAGACCAAGAAGGTGGGAAGACCAAAGTCTAAACGACCTTATCGGATGAATCAGATACGAATAGGAGCCGTGGAGGACATGCTCATGGAACTAATGGAGCAGTTGCATCCATACAGTCCACTTAGGAAACTAATTAAAGATAAATTAGTTGAGATCCAAATTACAGAAACTCAAAAATTGATTCAAAAATCATTTAAAAAATTGAATGGTGGAAACTAGATTTTAAAGCTTTGTGTTAGTCGGTGCTTTCTAATAGCCGACTACCTGCACATTTGCTTGTGCATGCACTCTCTCTGAAAAGTAGG